>NZ_CP107021.1 GCF_025725725.1 Brachybacterium huguangmaarense | reverse complement strand
CGCTGGCGCGATCGTCAGGGGCAGCCGATCCGGTCGACGAGCACGCGTCGACGCGAGGAGCGCATGGCGCTCCTCGCCCAGCAGGAGACCGACCGTCTGGAGCGGCTTGCCGCCCGCCAGCGGGCGGCTGAGCGGCCGGCTACCGCCGCCACCAGGCAGCTCGTCGAGGAGGCTCGACGAGCGTGCAGAGCAGGCGCTTCGCGCCTGCGTCATCCCCAACCCACAGTGGGCTAGAGGGGTCACCTACCTACTCACTCACCAGTCTGGCGACTGATCCCCCGTCCCGCTCTGACCTCCGGGAACCTCTTGGTCTCACCAACACCACCCCCGCACTTCGTCTCATTCTTCGAGAAATCCAGGGGTGGTGTTGGTGAGAGTCGAGGGAGGTCAGAGCGGGACGGGGGATAACAGAGTGGTGAGTGAGTAGGTAGGTGACAGTTGGTGACTGAGAGTGGAGTGGAGATGACAAGGGACAGGTGGTCAGTGGTGGGTTGGCAGGTAACAGGACGGCAGGCCGGCAATATTTTTTAGTGTGGATGGTTGGCAGTGGGTTCGAGTGGTAGTAGCAGGTGCATGTGATGTGTTGGTGCAGAGCGGGGTAGCGGTGGCGGGAGTTTGGAGTGGTGCAGCGTGGTCGGGTGTACGGGTGGTTGCGGCGGGCCGCGCAAGCGCGACGTTGACGATCAAGAAGCATCGATCGATGCTTTTGGGACGTTTGCGGTCGTCCGTGGGTGCAGACCTTGATAGCCTTGTGGTGTATAGCAGTTGGTTACTCACAGGGTGTTGCTGTGGGTAGCGGAGAGGACGTGATGACATGGCACGGTTGACAGATCGTGACCTCGACTATCTCGCGCTGCTGTGCAGGTTCCCCTTCATGACGGCAATCCAGCTTCAAGAGTGGGTGCACGGACGCCGTGACCCTGCTCTGCTATCACCGCTTTACCGTCGCCTGCGGGGTCTGGAGGAACGCGAGCTGATCGTGTCTGATCGTGTGCTCCAGTCCGCTCCCGGGTTCCTGTCTGCCACGCGCGCCGGTATGCGCGCTGTGGGTGTCACGGGAGCTGTGGTGACCGCGAAGTTTTCGCAGTACCGGCATGACCTCGCAGTGGTCGACCTGGCCTATCTGGTGCACCGGATGCGACCCGACTTCACGCTCGTGACCGAGCGGGAGATGAGGTCGGAGGACACGACCAACCAGCACCGTGCGCTCGATCCGGCGTGGGCGACGATCCGGCCCGGTGCCGACAGTCGCCGGCGCCGGCAGTTCCCGGACCTTATCCAGGAGGCACCGACCGGGCAGCGTGTCGTGCATGAGTTGGAGATGACGCCCAAGGACCTGCGGCGGCTCCGGCAGATCATGCGCACGTACCTACTCGACACTCGGGTCGGCGTGATCCGGTATTGGGCGGCCCCGGTCGCGCTGGAGCGCGTGAGGGCGGCGGCTGAGGACAGCAACACGTGGGCACGGGCGGAGGATGTGCCGCGGCGTGTGGTGGTCGAGCCGTGGTGTGGTGTGGAGGGCATGCAGTGAGCGCGACCCAAGGCCCACACCTTCGGCTAGGCACGAAGTCGAAGGAGCCGCTACCGGGCGCGGTGGTTCTGCTGCGCCTGCTCGTCGTCGTCGCTGTGGTGACCAATCCCCTCGCGGCGGTCATCACGGCGGCCCTACTGGCCGCCCTGCACCAGTTCGAGCGGCTGCGCGCCTGGTGGCTCGCGCTGTTCGGTGTCGTGACCCTCGCGGTGATGCTGTTGGGCCTCACGTACGGACCGGCCTATGTGCTGTGGGCTCGCGAGTTGGGCCCTGTGGTGTTCCACGCCGCGATCACCTCGGGCCCCGTGGGGGTCCCCGGCCCCGCCGGCGCGCTCATCGCTGATCGCTGGTCGGCGTGGCTCGGTGCCCAGGTCGGCGTGGGCGCTCCCCTCGGCTTCACCGTGGCCGGGCTGCTGGGCATGTACGTACGCCGACACGGTGCCGCCTGGCGGCGGCACTCCAACCGGCCCCGCGTGATGAAGCGCGACAAGGCGATCGCGCGTACGCGGCAAATGGACCCCTGGGGGCCGACGCCACCCAAGGCCCGCACCTTCGCCGCTCCCCGCGCGGGTGCTGCCGTCGCTGCCCGCGAGGCTCCCGTGACCACCGTCGCCGACATCAAGATTCGGTTTGGCATCAACCTGGAGACCGGCAAGCCCGTGGACGTGCCCCTCGCCGCGTTCTTGAAAATGTGTTGGATCGATGGGGCGACCGGCTTCGGCAAGACCACCGACATCGTGGCCCTGGTGCGCGGAGCCCTGGAAGCGCCTGCCGCTCAACCGCTGCGCATCCCGCTGGTCTACATCAACCTCAAGCCCGACCCCGAGGTCACCGAGGCCATGCGCCGCATCGCCGCCCGTGCCGGACGCCGATTCCGGCACGTCTCGATCGACGGCGAGTTGGGATACAACCCAATCCGCCACGGCACAGCCGGGGCCGTGTCCACGCGCATCATCGAGGTGGAGGACGCCGCGATCGACGGTGGTTTCTCCGAGCCGTTCCACAAGGCCAACGGCCAGGAGCTGCTGGGGTATGCCACGAAGGTGCTCGACGAGCTGGTCGCCGGCGGCCGCACGTACGAGCGCGGGGGCCGTCGCTTGCCGTGGCGGCGCGACCTGCCCCACCTGCACCGGATCATGCGCACGAAGACCCTGCTGGGCGTGAGCCACCACCTCAGTGGCGACCTTCAGCTCGATCTGGCCGAGTACGCCGAGGAGCTGAACGAGATTCCCCGGAAGTCGGAGAGCGCCGAGGGCATGCGCGCCCGCATCGGCAAGATGCTGTCCTCGACCATCGGCCCGCTACTCCGCGAGCAGGGCGAGGGCCTGAACTTCGAGGACAGCATTCTGGCCGGCGACGTTGTGGTGATGGACCTCGATTCGATGCAGGACGCCGTAGCCGCCACCTCGCTGGCGAACCTCGCGATCAAGGACCTCCAGGCCGTCCTGGGTCATCTGGGCTCGCAGAGCTGGAACCGGACCGGCGACAAGATCACGCGCATGGCACTGATCGTGGTTGACGAGTTCAGCGCCCTCGGCGGTGACGCGGTGGTTGACCTGCTCCAGCGTGGCCGCACGAACGGCGCCGGCGTGATCCTCGCGACCCAGGACGTCGGCAGCGTTCTGGAGACCAGCCAGGGCCTGCTCACCACGATCCTGACCAACTGCAACGTGCAGCTCGTGCACGTGCAATCCGAGCGGGCGGAGGACTACGCCAAGAGCTGGGGCACGGCCGCGACGCTGAGCGAGACCACGCAGGTGTTCGACGATCGCACCATGCTGGGCACGCTGACGAGCAAGAGCGGCCAGGGCAGCCTCCGCGAGACCCGCGAGTTCGTGATCCATCCGGACACACTGCGCAAGCTCGCCCCCGGCGAAATCATCCTGGCCACTCGTGACCCCTGGCAGCAGCGGCGGGTGCTCGTGCAACGCCGCATGCCCGAGCCGCTGACGGCCGACGAGCTCCAGGAGGCGCCCCTGGAGCCCCCCAGCGCGTCCGAGGCACCCCAGGGGCCCCAGGCGGCCGATGAGCCCACAGAGACCCCCCGCAGGGCCGCGACGCCGCCCCGGCGGCGCCGGTCTGCGCCCGTGGCTATGGAGGCACAGCCGCGGGACAGTGCCCCCGTGTCGACTCCCGTTGACGCGGACGACGCCGACCCCTGGGCCGGCGCCGACGATTTCGAACTGTTCGACCACGACACCGAGGAGAGCTGATGAGCACGACCCTGACCGCCACCGTCCAGAACCAGGGACGCGTGTGGGTGGTCTCCGTTGAGGGCGTCGAGGGGACGACCCTCGTGCGCAGCCCGAGCCACGCCGCGACCATGGCCGCCGAGCTGGCCGCACTGCACAACGGGGGCAGCCCGGAGGACTACGAGATACGTCTCGACGTCGAGCTGTCCGAGACCTGGCGCGAGCGATGGGCCAAGGTGCGCGAGCACCGCGAGGAGGCCGAGCGTCACCGCCTCGCGTGGCGCCGCGGCGCCCACGAGCTGGTGACCGCCATGCGTGAGGACGGCCTGTCCCAGGCCGACGTCGCGGCCTCCCTGGGCGTCAGCGTGCAGACGGTCCGCACCTGGGAGGCCCTGGACATCGACGCCCTGGGGGAGCGGTGAGCATCACGACCACAACCCCTTGCATGCAAGCTTGCATGCTGGCAGGATGACGACATGAGCGAGTCAGCGAAGTACGGCCCCACGTGGTGGGTCTGGGTCCGCACCCACGTGTTCCTGATGCCTCCCGGAGTGCCGCTGAACTACTCGGCCAAGCGTGCCCGCAAGGACCAGGCCAAGGCCGCCAAGCAGGCCGCGCCGACCGGCGCGGTCGACGCCTGGACCCAGCAGCCCGAGCCTGACACCGAGCCCGTGCCGGTCCCGCCGGCTGCCGCCGGCCGCACAGCACGCGCCGGCGGCGCCGGCGTGTCCGCGGGGAGCTGGGCCGTGGAGAACGAAAAGACGTTCTCCGCGGCCCTCGCGAAGGTGCTGCGCGTACTCCTGATCGCCGCGCTCGCGTTCGTGTGCCTCATCGGACTGCGGCAGCTCGTCATTCCGACCCAGGCCACCACCGTGGTCAAGGAGGTTCAGACGACCGACTTCCCCGCGGCCGCCGGCGCCGAGGTCGCCACGCGCCAGGTCGGCGCGTACCTGACCATCGACCCCGACGCTGCCGCGACGGCTCGCCGTGAGCAGACCCTCGCGCTGGACTCGACCAGCACCAGCGGCGTCGAGACGCCCACGGGGACGACCCGGCAGGCCGTGACCGACCTCGCGGTGGTCCGCGTCGCCCAACTCGAGGACGGGCGCGCTCGCGCGCTCGTGACCGGCACCATCACCGACTACACCCCAGAGGGAACCTCCTGGAAGGCCGGGGAGCCCCGCCCGGTGGCCGCTGAGGTCCTACTGGCCACCGACGACACCGGAGCGGTATCCGTGATCGGCCGGCCGGCGCTCGTGGGCACGGCTCCCGGCCCCATCGCCGCGCCCCCGACCGATCACGCCCAGCAGGACACCACCGTGGCTAGCGCCACGCAGGACGCGGCTGCGTCGTTCTTCTCGTCCTATGGCGAGGACGAGACGGTCACCGCGTCGGTCGCCCCGGGCGTCAGCATCGCCGGCATGAACGGCGGCGCGGAGTTCTCCCGACTCACGGGATGGACCGTCTATGCCGGCAGCGACACGACCCGCACCGCGGTCGCCACCGTCACGTGGACCCTGCCCAGTGGCATCGAGATGACCCAGACCTACACGCTCACGCTGTCCAGCGTGAGCGCCGATCAGGCCGGCGGCTGGCAGATCAGCGCCATATCCGGCGGCGGCACGACCGAGTAAATCCCCCCACCGAAAGGACCCCCACCATGTTCACCGGAGCTGAACTCAAGGATTGGGTGCTCATCGTCGCTGGCAATATCTTTATTGTCATCCTCGTGGTGCGCGCCATTTCCCACTACGCCAAGCGCGAGTGGGGTGAACTCATCACGAACCTGCTGATCGCGGTTTTCATCGCGTGGATCGTCTACTCCAACAGCACGTTCATCGCGTTCCTGCGGTGGGCCGCGGAGAAGATCACGGGCGGGCAGTCCGCCAGCGCGAGCGGCATGGACGGCGCCCACACCGGTGTTCAGGCCCTCGCGGACAGTGCGCCGCACGTTATGGCGCTGCTCGCGGCGGGCGTGATCTGACATGGCCACCGAGGGGCGGACCGCACGGAACTACACCAACGCGTTCAGCCTGGAGACCCGGCAGCACACGCTGCTGGGAATCGACTTGGGGGAGGGCCCTCCGCGAAAACCACTGGTTTTCGGCATCATCATCTTCGCGTTGTGGATTGCCCTCATGTGGTTCGTCCTCGGTGCCCCCACGAAGTACACGGCCACGATCTACATTCTTCCGCCCGCGCTCATCACGTGGTTTGGTGCTCAGCGGGCGCCGAACAACAGCCGTCGATTCCGCTTCACCACCTGGGTGCTCGCCGCCGCTTTCGTGCTGCGTGGGCACCTGCCCATCATCGGCCTGGGTCGCCGTCGACCCACCCGCGCCGAGATCACCCCATGGAGCCAGCGTCGGCCTGACCTCTCGTGGTCACGCCGGCCAGCCTGGGAACGTCCCGGCGCTGACGCGGCGCCAGTCGTCGCGGCCGGGCGCCCGATCCGCCTGCGGATCAGGGCTCGCCTGTTCGGGAACGCTCACGTCGCGGGCATCCTGCGCCGCCGCGCAGCTCACAAGAAGGGAAACCGCTCATGAAGGCCGCCGATCGCCTCCTGTCCTTCCTCGGCGTCGACCGGGAGCGCCGCACTCCCCCACCGCGGTATCGCGCGATCGCGGACGGCTTGCTGGTGACGTCGACCCACACGGAGACCGTGCTGGAAATCGACACCGCGACCACCGACATGCTCTCGGCCGAGGACGTGCTGGAGCACATCGAGTCCGTGGCCCGCACCGCCGGCGCTGCGCTCCAAGGAGCGCAGTGCCACCTCCGCGTGCTCTGGGGTCGCATCACCGGGGACAGCTACATCGACGAGATGATGGAGGACGGTCCCTACCACGTCGGTGACTGGCAGCGATGGGTCACCGACCGCGCCGACAGCATCGACGCGCTGGCCATGCCCAGCCGGTACGTGCTGCTGCACATCACGCAGGCCGCCCGCCGCGATGAGGCAGTCCAGGCCGTCAAGGACACCGCGACCGACGCGTTCGGCCTGACCACCTACGGGCTCACGGAGCGCGAGCTGGCCTACCGCCTGGGTGAGGCCCAGCGCATGGCACGCCGCCTCGCGACCGACAAGTTCGCGGCCCGTCTCGCGCCGGCCGAGCTGATCGCCTGGGAGGTCGGGCGCGAGTCCAAGCGCGAGATAGCCGGCTCCCCCGATCGTTCCGGCGTCATCGCCGGCGCTCCCCTGGCCGCCCTGACCACCGGGCGCGTCGTGCCCATGACCGATCACCTCCGGTTCTACGGCGCTGACGGCACGATCACCGCCTACGGCAAGGTCCTGCCGGTCCTGGAGTTCCCCGAGGAGCTGCCCGTGCCCGGCGCCGAGTGGCTGCGTGCGGTCTCCAGCGTCAAGGTGCTGGAGGAGGTCGACGAGGCCGACGACGGCGAACCCATCTTCGACGAAGTCGACGCCGGCATCGAGGCCAGCGTCCGGTTCACGATCATGCCCACGCGCGCAGCCCGTCACGACGTGTCCGAGGCCCGCAAGAGCGCCAAGGAACAGCGCATCTCAGCGAGCAAGTCGGCCGCGGGAGACCCCGGCGAGGACATCCTGGACGCCGAGGCCAGCATGAGCGGCCTGGAGAGCTCCCTCAAACGCTCCCAGGGCGTGCGCCTGGTCAGGATGCACCCCCGGTTCGTCGTCTCCGCGGGAAGCCCCGAGGAGCTGAACGCCAAGGTGGACTCCCTGCTCACGTTCTACGACGAGATGGGCATCACCGTGGGTGACGGTGCGGACGACCAGAAGGACCTGTGGCTGGAGTCGCTGCCGGGCGATCACGTGCGGGTCAACGACCTGGTGCACATCACCGACGCCGAACTGCTGTTCGGCTCGCTGTTCTGGGGCGGGTCCGCGGTAGGGCCCGACGAGGGCCCGATCCAGCACTGGCTCACCGGCTCCACGCCCGGCTTCACCCGGTTCGACGTCACCCGCTCGTCGCGCGAGCGCGACGCCACGACCGTCGCCCTGTTCGGCCTCTCCGGCCGCGGTAAGAGCCTCGCCGGGCTGCTGATGATGCTGGATCAGACGTTCATGGGCGCCTATGGCACCATCCTCGACTTCAAGGGGGATATGACCGGCGTCGTCAACGTCTGCGAGGAGTACGGCCTGCCGCACTCCCGCACCGTGATCGACGAGAACGCGTCCGGGAGCCTCGACCTGTTCGGCGCCCTGGCCGATCGCGACAGCGCCAAGGAGGCCGTGGCTCGCCAGCTCCAGCTCCTGGCGCCGCCCAACTACGGCGACATCGCTGAGGACGCGACGCTCGCGGCCACCACCGCCGTGGCCGACACCATGGAGACGCCGAGCACCTGGGCGGCGATCCAGTGGCTACTGGATCAGGACAACCACCACGACGAACGGTGGATGCGCCTGGGTCGTGCGCTCAGCAACCTCGCCGGCACCACTCTGGGCCGGCCCGTGGCCGGCCCCCGGGACAGTGCTCTCGGTCTGCCGACCGATCCCGGGCTGTGGCTCGTGCAGATGCCCGGGCTCACCCTGCCGGGCATGGAGAAGGGCCAGCGGGATTGGGACCAGACGGAGCGGCTGTCCATGGCACTGATGCGATCGGTCATCACCACCACGGTCGCGATCACCGGTGCTCAGGCGATGCGGTCGATGCCCAAGACGATCATGATTCCCGAGGTGCACAACCTGCTCCGCGTGAGCGACGGCGCGAGCTTCCTGGACACCACGGCCCGCATCGGGTCGGCCAACCGCACGCACCTGATCCTCGACTCCCAGGATGTGGTGGGCGTCGCCTCGCACGAGGGCCTGGTCGAGCAGCTCAACACCGTGTACGTGTTCCACCTCCAGTCGCGCGCGCAGCAGCACGCCGCGGCCGAGGTCCTGCAACTGCCCGAGACGGCCGCGACCTACGGCGCGATCGGAGCGCTCGCGCGCAGCTCGCGCAAGGGCGTGATCCGCAAGGGGCACTGCATCATGCGCGACAACACCGGTCAGGCCGCCCAGGTCCAGTGGCAGCCGCCCACGGCCCACGTGCTCGACCTGCTGGACACCACGGCGCCGGAGAACCGCACCGGCACCGAACAGCCCGACCCGGACGAGCCCGCCCAGGACACGCCCGACACCACCGAGGAGGCAGCATGATCCGCCGAGCACTGACCCCCCTGCTGGCCGCCGTGGCCCTGGTGACGATGATCGCAGCGTGCGACACCGGCCCGAGCCCCGAGGACACCGCCACCAAGTTCATGAAGGTCTATGTGGAGGGCGACGAGGCGGCCGCCTGTGAGCTGGCCGACCGCGAAATCGGAGATTGCACGACACGGCCTACCAACGAGCTTGTCGAGGGGCCCGCAGTGGGTGACACCTTCGAGAACGAGGACACCGGCTCCACGGCCGTCGTCGTCACCTACACGACCGCGGCCCGGTCAGATGAGCCGTACACGTACCTGGTCGAGGTGAAGAAGGACGGGAAGGTCACGGCGTGGGAGGACATCACCGGTCAGCCCGCCAATCGCGAGACCGCCGTCATGGTCCTGGGGTGGTCCAAGTGACCCGCCCGGCGATCAGCGGCCGCGTGCGGCGCCTTGGCGCCGCTCTCCCCGCGCGTCTCCCGCGTGTCAATCGCAAGCTCGCCGTGAGGATCTGGCTCGCGCTCGTCATCGCCTGGGTCATCTACACCGGGCCCATCGCCTATGCCGACGACCCGATCGACGTCACCGGCCCCGGCGGGTTTTTCTTCCTGCCCGACCTCGCCGGCGACGGCCAGCGCCTGTTCTTCGAGAAGTACATCGGGTTCAGCCACTACAACATCTACACCGAGGCCAACTGGAACGATCCGCTGCTCAGCGCTCTGAACGCCCTGGCCAACGGGCTCATGTACATCCTGGTGTTCTTCGGCGCGAGCATCGGGAGCACGGTCGGCTGGCTGTTCTCCATGACCACGATCGACGGCATGGCCACCGCGGTCGGCAACGTCATGGGCGCCTCGGCCGAGGGCACCATGGCCTGGCTGTTTCCCACCACGCTGATCCTCGGCGGCGTCGTCACCTACGCGACCCGCAAGAGCGGCAACGAAGGCATGTTCGGGAACATTCTGTGGATGATCGTGGCCGGCGTCGCACTCATCGTCATGTCACAGGTCCCGTCCTCCATCGTGACCGGCGTCGAGTCGGCGCGCACCGCCGGCGCCGACGTCGTGTCGAACATGGCCACCGGTGCGACCGTCGACGGAGAGTCCCCGATCGCCTACCCCAGCCCCGACGACAGCGAGCTGACCGGCGAGCCGGCCGACATCGCCGCGCGCAAGAACATCGACGCGATGTGGAGGGTGCTCGTCGTCACCCCCTGGTGCCTGGCCGAGCTGGGCAGCATCGAGGCGTGCGAGCAATACGGGACCGACATCGTCACCAACGGCGGCGACGACCGGTCTGATGCGATCGACAGTGCCGCTGATGCACAGTCGGGGTCCAGCACCGAGACATGGCTCAAAGGCAAGGACACCGGCTACGCCGTCGCCCGTGTGGTCGTGCTGCTCATCGCGCTCGTGACCGCTGGCGTGTTCGCCCTGTTCGTGCTGTTCGCGGCCCTCACCGCCACCTTCGCCCTGGTCATGGCCTATCTCCTGCTGATCGTCGGCCCCCTGTTCCTCGTCATGGGCTGCATCCCCGGCGCCCCGCAGAAGTGGGTCATCAACTGGGGCCGACAAGTCGTCGTGCAGCTCGTCATGTCCATCATCGCGTTCACGATCTTCTCGGCCGTGCTCTCCCTCATCGCGATCCTGTTCGCCGCCACCGCGGCCATGGGCTGGCTACTCAGCGCGCTGCTGACCATGACCGCCCTCATCGCCGGCATCGCGCTGCGCGGCCGCCTGGAGGCGATCTTCAACGTCGGCGGCGACGGCGGCAGCGGCGTCGGGAAGTACCTCCTGGCCCGCCAGGCGCTGCGCATGCTCACCCACGCCAAACTCCCGTTCCCCTCGCGATCGCCCCGGGCACCCCGCGAGAACCGGTCCACCACACCTCCACCGCCCCCTGCCGACAGCGGCGGCGGGGCCGGCGGCACGCCGCCAGCCCTGCCCGCCGGGCGCTCCAGCGGCGCCCCGCCGTCCCTGCCGGCAGCGCGACAGGCCCGCACCCTCCCGGCCGGCACGTCGGCCCGCCAGACCGCGCCCCGCCGCGACGAGCGCGCCGAGACCCGCGAGATGTACCTCCACAGCGACCCCGCCAAGGAGGTCTACGCCGAGCGCACCACGGCGCACCGCGACGACCGCGCCCTGCCGGTCGGCCCCTCGCCGGCGCGGCCGCGACTGGCCGCCGGCAGCACCCGGGCCGAGACCGCTCCCCGAGCGGCCGCGCCCAAGACGATCCGAACCTCGCCGACCCCAGCGAGCTACCAGTCCACCGAGCGAGTCCTCACCGGTGAAGTCATCCCGCCGACGCCCACACCGGCACCGGCGCCGTCCGCTCCCTCGGAGCGGTCGACGACGCCGCGGCCTCACCGCCCGCAGAGCCGCGTGCACTTCACACGGCCCGATCTGCCCGACGCGCCACGTGTGCGCCGGGCGAGCCAGCACATGAAGGCCGCGCAGCGCCCCGACCCCAGCGCCCACACGCGCCCGGTCCCCGGGCCGCGCCGGCATCGGGACACCGAGAGCGGGCGTCCCCGCTACCGGGTGCCCAGCTACCAGTGACGAGGTGAACCATGACACCGCACGACTTCCTCGACGACGAGTGGACCCAGGGTGAGGGAGAGGACCAAGCGCCCCGCCCTGGCCGGCGCCGGCCGGACCCCGCGCCGGCGCCGGCGCACCGGCGTCCCTGGCGCCTGGTGATGCTCGTCGCGGTCGTCGGCGCGCTGCTGGCGGCCACGGCCGTCGTCGTGTGGACACCTCGCGAGGCGACCCCCACGCCGATCAAGACGGTGGCCGCGGACGACACCCCGGCCGACACCGGCGCCGCCACCTCGGCGTCGCCGGCGACGTCGACCGCTGAGGCCGACGCCCCGCCGCCAGCCGATGCCACGGTCCAAGACATCGTGACGCGGTGGGCGACCCGGGAGTCGCCCACCGACGACTCGTGGAGCTCCGACCTCACGGGCATGATCGCCCCGGATACGGACCGCCGCATCCGGGTCATGTCCTGCCTGCCCGTCGACGCGGCCCCGCTACGCGTCGACGGCATCACGCCCGAGGGTGAGGCGACCGCGACCGACACCACCTATTCGCGCGACCTCACCCTCACCGTCACCGACGCCACCGGCGCCCAGACGCCCGTGACGGTCCGCGCGAAGGCCGCCTGGAGCGAACCCACGTCGACGTGGACGCTCACGGGCCTGGAGTGCCTGTCGTCCGGGGGCAACGAGTGAGCGAGCGCCGCCGGGGCGGCGCGGCCGCCGCCGGTCTCCTGGTCAAGGGCGCCGGCAGCGTCCTGTCGTGGAAGGTCCTGCTGGCCGCCGGCCTGGCCGCGGTGGTGCTCATCGCGGGCACCCTCGGCGTCGGCGGCATCGCCATGTTCGGCACCGTCACGACCGCGGCCTCCAACCTGGCCAACTGCACGCCCGGCGGCGCCGCCGCCCGCGTCAGCGGGGTCCCCGAAGGCGGCTTCGCCGGCTACAGCCACGAGGCTATGGAGCGCGCTGCCATCGGCCTCAAGACCGCCGCCGACCTCGGCGTCGGCCACCAGGGCCAGCTCATCCTCCTCATCATGTGGATGCAGGAGAGCACCCTGGGCGACAACCCCGACACCCACGGGCCCGACTCCAACGGCGACGCCGGCCTCGCTCAACAGCGGATCATCCCCGGCTGGTACGGCACCGAGGCCGACGTCAACGACCCCGCGAAGAGCGCGACGATGTTCATCCTCGGCCACGACATCACCTACGCCGGCCCCGAGAGCGCCGGCCCCCCTGGGTATCACCTGCCGGGGCTCGTGGACATCAAAGGGTGGGAGTCCATGGAGGCCGGCGCGGCCGCGCAGGCCGTGCAGGTCTCGGACTATCCCGGCTACTACACCAAGCACATCGCCAACGCCGAGAAGATCATCGCGCACCTGGCCGGCGCCAGCGTCAGCCCCGCGTCCGACGAGGGCGGCGAGGCCGCCGCCGTGGATTGCACCGGCGGCGGCACCGGCGACGTCCAGGGCGCCACGACCATGGACCAGCTCCCCCACTACCCCATGCCGGACGGCTGCACCGACCAGACGCCCCTGTTCAGCGAGTACGGCCGCGACACCCTCAACGGCCACGTGCCCGACACCGCGCTGTGCTCCTACCCCGGAGCCACCGACTCCGACGGCCGCGGCCAGGCCCGCGCCGTCGCCGCCTACGTGGCCATGAACGTCGAGTTCAAGAAGCAGTTCGGGCACGATCTGCTCATCACCTCGACCTATCGCACGTACGACAAGCAGGTCAGCACCAAGGCATCCAAGGGCTACCTCGCCGCCACCCCCGGATGGAGCAACCACGGCTTCGGCCTGGCGATCGACATCGGCGGCACCTCGGCCGAAAAGGCATGGATTCAGCAGAACGGGCCCACGTTCGGCTGGTGGCACCCGCTCTGGGCGCGGCCGGACGGCCGCAAGCCCGAGAACTGGCACTACGAGTACGGCACCTGGCTCGTCGCACCTGAATACGAGGGCATGGACCCGGGCCTCATCGCGTACTGATCCCCTCCCCCGAGGGCAAGGCCGCTCGCGGCCGCGGCAGCATCTAGGAGTCATATGCGCACGTCACCGGTACACTCGACGATCAGTAGACCCCTCTCGACCCAGGAGTGCCCCGTGGATGACGACGCCAGCCACCTCGACCTCTCCGAGGACACCCGAGCGGGCCTCGCGGCGTTGGCGTCCCAGCGCATCCAGCGCCACAGCCGCCTGTACGTCCGCACCCAGCAGAACGTGCGCGATCTCGTCGACCAGGTGAGCGCGGAAACCGGAACTCCCATCGTCGAGGTCATCGAGTACGCCATCCTTTCTGCGTACGGCCGGGACCACTGAGCTGCCGCGGCCGCGAGCGGCCTTGCCCTCGGACAGAGCTGGGCACGCGAGCAGCCGTACCCCACGAGAGCCGGGGCAGTCTCAGCGCATCGTCACCACCCAGCAGGGTCGCGGGCGGTGGATGCGTGACGAGCTACCGGAGAAGGGGAAGACGGTTCTGTGACCAGCGAAAAGCGTGAGACCGGCTCCGCCGGAGGCCGAGGACATCACGAGCTGACATCAGCATGAACCACCCGCCTCCGAGGCCGACGCGAGCCGCGCGCTCGTGTCCGAGCTGGCCCGACAGGGCTACTCGGGCGCCGACATCGCAGCGATCCTCGACGTGACCCGCGGCCGCGTCGGACAGCTACTCCAGGGCTCCACGGCAGCCTGACCCTACGGCGGTCCCCTCCCCCAGGGGCCGCCGTTTCCTTTGACGAAGTGTTGACACGTACGTGTCAACTATGCGAGGATGGAGCCATGACAGGGAGCGCAGCACTCGTGACAGCGATCGAAGAGACGTGGCAGATGATCCGCACACAGAACCCCGACACCCCCGAGGTCATCGTGACCCTGGGCGCGGGCAGCGACCTACGCGGCTCCGGGCTGCGCCTGGGCCACTTCGCCCCCTCCCGCTGGGTCCGCGCCGACGTCGAGGTGCACGAGCTGTTCGTGGGCGGCGAGGGCCTGGAGCGCGGCCCCGTGGCCGTGCTGGGCACACTCCTCCACGAGGCAGCCCACGGCATCGCCGCCACGCGCGGCATCCAGGACACCAGCCGACAAGGCCGCTACCACAACAAGAAGTTCCAAGCGATCGCGCACGAGGTCGGGATCGAGGTCGAGCACAGCCGCGAGCTGGGCTACTCCACCACCACCGTCCCCGAGGCCACCGAGCGCCGCTACAGCACCGCCGTGACCGCCCTGGGGGCCGCGATCACCGCCTACCGCCGCGCCGAGGTCGCCGGCGCCGCCGGCGGCCGCGGATCGAGCAACAACGGCCTCTCCCTCGCGTGCGGCTGCGGCCGCAAGATTCGCGCCTCCGTGAGCGTCGCGGAGGCCGGACCCATCATCTGCGGCCTGTGCGAAGCCCCGTTCGAAGCCCCCGAGACCGACACCGACCCCGAGTAACACCCACCAGGAGGACCGAGCCATGACCATCACGCTCTACGCCAAGCCCCTGTGCGTGCAGTGCGACGCCACCAAGCGCGCCTTGAACAAGATCGGCGTGGCCTACCGCGTCATCGACGTCACCCAGGACCCCGAGGCCCTGGCCACCGTGAAGGCACTCGGCTACCTCCAGGCCCCCGTCGTCGTCGCAGGCACCGAGCACTGGTCCGGCTTCCGCCCCGACCGCATCAAGGCGCTGGCCACCGCCGCATGAGCGCATCGGCGCACATGCGCACATACTTAACGGCGTACCCGCGCGGGTGCGCCGTTTTGTATATGCGCCTCCGCGCTATTGCGCATGTGCGCATCAGCGCACTACGCTGGAGTGACCCGCCTCACCTGAGCGGGACCATCGAAGAGGAGACGCCATGAGCTTCATCAGCCGCACCGGCAACCTCGCGAGCACCCCCGTGCTGCGCGAGGGCGACCACGGCCCGTATTGCTTCGCCAAGGTCATCTGCACCGACCGCATCAAGACCAAGGGCGGGGACTGGATCGACGGCCCGGCAATCGCGTACGACGTCGCGGTGTCCGGCGACGAGGCCAAGCGCCTGGTGGCCACCGCCGAGCGCGACGGCAACGTGCGCGTCACGTTCGCCGGGCGGTACCGCGTGACCGAGTGGAAGTCCGACACCGGGAGCCGCCACCAGCACGAGGTGAAGGCCGACAGCATCGCGCTGTCCTTCCGCGGGCAGGACGTCGGCATCAGCGAGGATGCGAAGAGCAGCCCCGGGGCCGCCGACGAGCAGCAGACCGCGACCGAGGACCCCACCGAGCCCGCCGACATCTTCGAGCAGGGCGTCTCGGACTGACGGCGGACCTGCGCCGGTGCGCGTCTGCGCATCGGCGCATACGCGCCCGTACGCATCTACGCACTAGAGTGGGGCCATGAAAACCATCGCCGTCGTCAACTTGAAGGGTGGTTCGTCCAAGACGACCACCACCGCCTTCCTCGCCCACGCGATCGCCGCGGCCGGGCGAGACGTCCTGGTCATCGACTCCGACCCGCAGGGGTCCACCGTGCGGTGGAGCGACGCGGCAGCCTGGGACATTCCGACCGTGGCCCTGCCCGTGAAGAATCTGCACACGCGGGTGCGGGGGATCGCCCGGCCGACCACCGATGTGGTGGTCATCGACACCCCGCCGCTGCTGGAGAACGCGGGGACCGTCTACAGCGCGCTGCGCGCCGCCGACGTCGTGATCGTGCCGTGTGCTCCCACCTCGCACGAGGTCGACGCCCTGCCCGACGTGTGGGCGGCGATCGAGGAGGTGCAGGCGCTGCGCCACGAGCCCGCGGCCGCCGCCGTTCTGCTGACCCGCACGATCCCCAACGCGTCGTCGACGGGCGTCTACCGCGAGTCGATCGAGGACAGCGGGCACCACGTGCTCACCACGGTGATCCCGCGGCGCGAGGCGTACGCGCAGGCCCTCGGTGCACCGGTCCGCGAGCTGGGCGCCTATGAGCCGGCCGCGGCCGAGGTGCTGGCCCTGGAGGTGCAGGCATGAGCCCGAGCAAGCGCGACGAGCTGGCCGCCCGCGCCGCCGCCATGAGCAGCCGGGCACCGCGCCAGGCCGTGCCGTCCACCGAGAGCGGGGCAGGGACCGGCGCCCCCCGCGCCAAGGAGGTGCGCCTGACCACGACTATCCAGCCGCAGCTCTACCGCGGCCTCGTGGCGTTCTGCGCCGAGACCGCCGACAGCATCGGCGCCGCCCGCGTGCCGCACGCGGTCGTGGTGCGCGCCCTCATCGCACGCCTGGAGAGCGACCCCGCGCTGCGCAGCGCGATCACCAACGACGTAGCCGACGAGCTGCGCACCGACTAAGGAGACCCGCCCATGGCATTCCTGCGCCTCACCGAACTTTCCGACTTCACGGACGTCGGCAGTGGGGTCCTGCTGAACCCCGCACTACTCAGCGATGTCCGGGTCCACTCCGTCAAGGTGTCCGATCACAGCCCCGCACGCGCCACTCTGCTGGTCCGGGTCCACCAGGGCTCTGCGCTTGAAGTGCTCGCGATCGACCGCAACGGCACAGACCTCTCACCCGCGCGAGCCGCCGAGATGGACCCCACCGAACTCCTCAGAATGTTCGCCCACTTCGCAAGGCAGGTTTAGCTATGAGCACTCCCACCATCACCCTCGACGCAGACGGCCGCGGGGCCGTCACCATCGACGGCACCGAGTACCCCGTGGCCAGCCACGACCTGCTCAGCGCCCGCGCCGCCGCGCGGCAGGCCGTGGTCGAGCACGCTCGCCGCGCCGGCGGGCCCGTCACCTTCACCGTGACCGAGCCGGACGGCACGCACCAGCTCATCGCCTACCCCGATGGCCGCGTGGAGGCACCGCCGGCGGCGCCCCAGGCCACGCCCGTGGACCCCGAGCTGGCCGAGGAGGAGCGGCGCCCGGCGACCACCGGCATGCGTGGCCGCCTGAACCGCTCGCTGGGCATGTCCCTGTCGCCCGGACCGGCCGAGCTGGAGGAGCGGCGCGAGCAGTACCGGGCGCGGCAGGCGCAGGTGCAGGAGGAGCACGCCCAGGAGTCCCGCCAGGCGCAGCGGCACCGCGCGGCCGCCGAGGCCGCCCGGGCCGAGCGGGCGCTCATCCAGACCAACCACGTCGGCACGCGCACGATCCTGGTCGCCAACCCCAAGGGCGGGGCGCGCAAGACCACCTCGACGTGGCTGCTCGCGCACACCATGGGCACCATCCGGGGCGGCGCCGTCATCGCCTGGGACGCGAACGAGACCATGGGCACGCTCTCGGATCGCGGCGTGCAAGACCGCCACAGCGGGACCGTGGTCGACCTGATCGAGAAGGCAGCACCGAGCTTCGGCAGCGTCGAGGGCATCCGCCTCGGTGCCCTCGACGCGTACGTGCGGCCCCAGGGTGACAGTCACTTCGACCTGCTGGCCAGCGACGAGGACCCCACCCGCCAGGACATCGTGGGCGCCGACAACTTCCGCGCGGTGCACGAGATTCTGAGCCGGTTCTACCGGCTGATCCTGCTGGACACGGGCAACAACATTCGCGCGTCGCACTTCGCGGAAGCCCTGGAGCACACCGACCAGCTCGTCATCCCTGTGGCCGCCGGCCGGGATAGCGCCGCGGTCGCTCAGCGGATGATGCGAGCCCTGCACGCGAGCGGTCACGGCGATCTGGTGCGGCGCGCGGTGGTGCTGCTGCACGACCTGGAGCCGGCCGAGTCCGCCGACCCGGGCTATCTCCACATCGCGCAGGAAATCGCCTCTGACCTCACGCCACAGGTCTCCGCGGTGATCCCCGTTCCGTTCGATCCCGCGCTCAAGGAGGGCGCGCGCATCGAGCCGACCGCACTCACAGAGGCCACGCTCACCGCGTACCGCCAGGCCGCGGCCGCCGTGTCCCAGAGTCTCATCGCTGCCGACACTCACTGAGGAGCTGCTGGGCCATGAGTGACCACGTGCGACGCTCCGCCGGCCTCGCAGCCGCTGGCCTCGCTCTCGCGCTCAGCCTGGCCGGTTGTGACCTCTACGACCTCCAGGCTTGGCCTGAGGACGCCGACGGGTATGCCGTGGCGTACGTGGTCGACGGCGACACCATCGACGTCACCGACCCCGGCGGCGACACGCAGCGCGTGCGGCTGCTGGGCATCAACACGCCGGAGGTCGAGCACGGCGGCGAGGTGGCGCAGTGTGGGGGAGAGGAGGCCGCAGCACAGCTCTCCGAGCTGCTGCCCGAAGGCACGCCCGTGGAGCTCGTGGCCGACAGCCGCGCCGATGACACCGACCGCTACGACCGGCTGCTGCGCTACGTCGAGACCGAGGACGGCACCGACGTCGGCGGCGAGCTGGTCGCCGGCGGGTACGCCTACCCATGGGCGCCCCGCAGCGAGCCCGAGCCCGAACGGACCGCTGATTACCAGACCGCGGCCGCTGAGGCTCAGGAGGTTGGCGCCGGCTCCTGGGCGAGCTGCCCCGAGCTAGACGAGAGTCGATAGCGGCGCACTCGGGCTCTAGGACTGACCATCTGTCGGGGCCGCGTGGCAGGCTCGCGGCGTGTACCCGTCACACCCTCCCGAGTTGTCCATCATCAACGGCGCTCGCACGCCTCACGGGTCCCCGGGGGACCGCCCCCAGGGCAACGTCCCCGTCATCGTGCGCCTGGCCCTGGACGACGGCACCGAGCTGTGGCGACCGGGCCGAGCCAATCGCTGGCGCGACGGATGCGTGCTCGTGATCTGGGAAAACATCATCGGCAACGGCTGGTCGAGTCAATCCGCCTGGCTCCACGAGCGGGACGTGACTCGGGCTATCGCTGGCCCCTCCGAGCTGCTGACGCCACAGTGGCGGGAGCTGCCCCGGTGGACGACCGGCGCCGGCCATTGACCCGCCGTCCGGCATTCTTCGGCGGCGCCAAGGTGACGCCCCTGCGCGACCACCTCGCCAGCGCCCGCGTGCTCGAAATTCTGCAACTGCCCTGATCGGACGAGCGCGGGTGTGACCAGCTGCCAAGCCGGCGCGTCGGGCGACGCCGCCGGCGCCTAGCCGATAATGGGCATTTTCGGCTAGATTCTCGGCATGGATTCGACCGCCGCGCTCACCCTCGCCGCCGGCGCCGGCGGCGGGGGAGCAGCCGGCATCGAGCAGCTGCGCGCGCGGTGGCTCGGCGGGCTCGCGCTGGCGACCGCGCGCGGGTACGCCCACGACGTCGCCGCGTGGCTGGAGCACTGCGCGGCCGCCGGCATCGACCCCGCGGCCGCGAGCGATCGCGACCTCACCGGCTACCTCGGCGCGATCGCGCACCTGGCGCCGGCCACGCGCGCGCGACGCCTCGCCGGCATCGCGTCCTTCTACCGGTGGCTGCACGACGAGGGCGTGGTGGCCACCGTGCCGTCCGTGCCTGCCGGCAGCCGGCCCCACGTCCGCGGCCGCGACGACGCCCGCCTGATCGGCCTGGACGTCGACCAGGCCGCCGCGCTCATCATCCAGGCCGACGCGTGGTCGGACCGCATGGGCGCGTTCGTGGCCACGCTGCTCTCGACCGGTGCCCGGCTGAGCGAGGCCCTGACCCTGGTCCCCGCGGCGATCGTGCCCGCCGGCGGTGGCCGCCACGTGACCACGATCCACGGCAAGGGCAACCGCACGCGCACGGTGGCGGTGCCGCCGCTGGCCCTGGAGCGCCTGGAACGCATCGAGCCCGCCGACCCCCACGCGCCTTACTTCGTGACCCGCAGCGGCCGCGCCTGGGGCGCACGGGAGGCCCGGGACAGCCTGGCCCGCCTCGGCCGGCGCGCCGGCGTTCCGCTGCACCCCCACCTGCTGCGCCACTCGGCCGGCTCCATCGCCCTCGCGCAGGGCGTCGACGTCGAGCGCGTGCGCGAGATGCTGGGCCACGCCTCCCTGAGCACGACCCAGCTCTACGTCCGCGCGCGCCACAGCATCGACGCGAGCGCCACCTACGCGGTAGCCGCCGCGATCGCGCCCCGACACTGACAGCCCGCTCACGCTGTATCCCGGCTACAGCGTGAGCGAGTTGTCGAGGGGATCGACGCGCCGACACGCCGCACACTTAGCCCAAGTGAACATCACTTCGGCTAGGGTGATGGGCATGGCTCGGAGAGTGCTCTACAACCCGGAGAGTGGCCTGGACTACTCAACCCAGGTCAGCTTTCCGCCCGAGCTTGCCCGAAAGCTGATCGGCATGGCGGAGGCATCGAAGAGCAACGTGCGGGAGGTGCTTCGCATCCTGGTCGACGCGGCCGAGGTCGACCGTGCTGGCCGTTCCCTCCTCGTGAAAGCCGAGATGCAGCGCCGCTCGGATCACGCCGCGGAGGAGGTCGGCTTGTTCTAGCAACGCAAAGCGCCCCCCGATCATCGGAGGGCGCTTCACACGATTTCTCGGTGAGCCGCAGTTCTTGGCGGGACTAGCTCACCGACACCGACAGGTCATCCGACCTGCCGCCCCTTCGTTGTGCCTCAACACGACTCGAAAGGCTTGGCATGAGTGTACCCAATATTGGCCCGGCGTCCAGCGTGCAGCACGGTGCACGTCGTGTCGTGCGCGCACCTCGTCGGCAGTGTGGGCCGTGGGTACGGCAGCGTCGTGGGCGTCCCACACGAGCGCAGGAGGCGGCAAAGTGGCGCGTCGCTCAGGCGCTCGTGGCGATCGACGCGCAGCGGGCTAGTACGCCGCAGTCATGGGTGTCCACAGTCATGGATCACCCGGAGGTCGCGACCGCTCGGCGTGATGTGCGCGCGTCGATTGAACGGCTCGCCACGTTGCTTGCTGGTGCCTCGGAGCGCGGGTCGCTGCTGGTGCGCCGGCTGACGTGGGACCGCCTTGCAGAGCTGCTGGAGTGCACGACGCGGACGGTCGCTCGGCTGCTGTCACGGCTGCACTCGTGCCGGCTGCTCGGGCGGGTCGCTCCCGGCCGCTCGGCGCAGTATGCCCCACTGGACGAGTCGGGCGAGCGGCATGCCGAGAGTGCGGTCTACGTGCTCGCGGTGCCCTCAGCCGGGGACGTGCACGCGGTCGATTCTGGGGACGAATCTGTCACCCCCCCTCACCCTCCGGTGAGTAGTAATACCCCCTCACGCGCGAGCGCGATGGGCGCGCACGAGGCCGCCTCGCTCGCAGCCATGGAGGAGGCTCGACAGTCGGGGCGCCGACTCTCTGGGCCTGCTGATCGCCGTCTCATCGAGGGTCTGCCGGCGTCGCATCGGTCACCGTTCTGGGACGTGCATCGTGTGCCGGCGACTCGTGTGGAGATGCTGGCGGCCGCTGCCGAGATGCGCCGGCGCAGCCTGCCGCTGCGCCGCGCATCACTGCGAGCGATCCGTGCGGCCGCTCGTGATTTCTGGGTGAGTGGTTGGAGCGTGGCCGATGTGCTCGCTGCACTGGATCATCGCCCGGACGGGAGCCTGTGGCCACACTCGGGGGCGCACGGTGTGCGGTCCGTCCGGGCGTGGACCTGCTACCGCCTGCGT